>DASUHB010000071.1 GCA_036273715.1 Gemmatimonadaceae bacterium | reverse complement strand
GACTGTCCAAGTCGTAGCCGTACGCCAGGCCGTAAACATGCTTCGAAAAATCGTTGCCATTCCACGTGCGTATTCGCAGTGTGTCGGTGGTTAGGCGACTAGCGAGATCGTACGAGCGCGAAATGAGTGCATCGCGATTGTTCGCCGTGAGTAGGTTGCTCATGGCGTCGTAGCTGAAGCTTTGCGAATCGGCTGCAACGGTCAGACCTTGCCCGTAGTAGGCCAGCGGAAATCCGTAGCCATAGAACGAGGCGCGTGGATACGACTTTGCCGGAACGTTGCGCTGCACCATGCGGCCTAACTGATCGTAGACCATGTCGATTCGGTCGCCATCGCGCGTTACCCAACTGGTGTCGTGGCTATCCGCGTCATACGCGTAAGTGTCGATGGCGCCGTCTGGCTGCTTCTGCGTCAATGTGCGTCCGGCCGCATCTCTGGTCCATGATGTGCGCAGTGCCGCGATGACATTGGGGTTCGGCCCGACGCTGTGCACAACGCTGTCGACATTGCCAGCCCGATCGTAGAACGTTCGAACGAACACCGACTCTGCCGGCACTCCGTTCATCGCGGGTCCTGTCGACGTATCCGCCACCACGCGATCGGCAAGGTCGTACCGCTGGACATCTCGGTCGACGAGGGAGCCTGAAATCGGCGAGATCGTCACCGTCACGCGCCCCACGCTGTCGCGCGTGTATTGCGTGGTCAGTCCCATTGCCGTCGTGACGGAGTCGAGATTTCCGAGCGATGCTTCGTATCGATACTTGATAGCGTGCGTCGCTGCGGCGGTGCGCATCGAATCGACCAGGAGTGTTGTAGGGTCGTACCAGAAGTGCACACGCGAAATGGAACCACGTGGGTCGTCCTGCCAGAGGAGATTCCCAGTCGCCGAGTCGTGCTGAAATGCAGAGTGCTCGTTCAGCGGTGAGATTACCGTATCGACCATGTCCCACTTGGGGTTCCAGCGATATTGCGTTGTCGCGCGACTGGTGCCCTGCACCACGCCGGAATCGGTGGAAGCTGTGAGATGCCCTCGCGCGTCGTATGTACCGGTAATTGCACGACCGTTCGGATAGCGCGCGTAGGTCGTGAGCGCCGGAAACTGCGCGTTAGTACGTCGCGCTATACTGGAGTCGCCTAACGCGTCAAAGCTGCGGGTAGTTTCGCCGTAGCGATCGACATAGAACTTCGTCAGGTCGCTGATGGGCCGCGGCCCTTCTACGGACGTGTACAGAGACTCTGGCGGCGTCGCGGCAGAATCGGCGCCGCCATGCATCCCGCGACTCTCCGCAAAGTGATATCGCGTCACGATTGGCGTTGTACCGAACGGAAGCGAATCCTGGGCGAGCTTGCGGGCTTTCGTGTACGCATAGTAGCGAACGATGGTCGGACTACCGCTGTCCGCGCGCGAGACGATTAGGTTGGTGTCGCCCGTCGTTGGGTAGCCAAAGCTGGTCGCTGCGCCATCGGGATCGTGGAACTCGATCGTTCGACCTTTGTTCATCGACAGCGTGACCACGCGATTCGGCCCGCCCGGAACGGCCACGGTCACTGTGGACAGCCGGCCGGCCGAGTACGCGAACACGTAGGTCGTCGCGTACCACCAATGCGGCACGTTGATCGATTTCAACGTGTCGCCCGACGCACTGTAGGTGAACGTGGTCTGATGCCCCAGCCGATTCACCGTGGTAACGTGCTGCCCAACGCTGTTGAAGAGCACGCGGAGGCCGTTCGGCAAGTATCGGACGTAATACGTGCCGCTGAGCGTGTCCTTCTTGATTATGGAGTCGGGTCGCGTCAGAGCAGCGGCATGATAGATCGTCCCGGTACCAGTCGTGGTGTAGAGGCGCGCGCTCGCATCGCCGCCGATCCACAACAGCGTGTCAGCGCCGTGGAACTGCAGCGACTCGAGACCGTCAACCCACCAGCCTGCACCGAACAAACTGTTCTGACGATCGATCAGAACAGCCTGACTAGTCCCTGAGGCTGAAAACGTGCCAGCGCCATTGTAGACGGACGTGATCTGTACCGTGTACGACACGAGATTGGCGGTCGTGTCCCGTAAGGCGAGCTCGATCCGACGCGTCGTTCCGGGACGCCAGGCGGCGCCGGACCAGGTTGCAGAGTCGACCGTGCGTGTGCCCGACAGAATCAGCTTGGCCTTGATCGAGTCCGGCGTCAGCGTGCCTGACCCAATCGTCACGTTGGCGGCGATCAAGGTCTGCGGCATCGCCGTCTGGCTCGCGTAAAGGAGCGCCGGTGTGCGAGCCTTGTTGAGCGTGCGAACGGTCGGCAAGTCGTGGACGACGACCATGTCTCCACACTCGGCCTCCCCTCCACCGACTGACATGCGCAGACACAATGCGCGCTCACTCCGCGGTCCCGGATTGATCGTATCCACGACAACCGCAGGCGCGCCGGCCGTTAGAGTCGCCACCTTTGGTATTGCCCACCCAGAGTCCGTAACCGTGGCATCGGCCGAGAGCGTCGCCTTTAGCGAAATGCGCCCCGTGCCGCTCGAGCCGGACGTGTACGAGACATCTACCCATCCGTTTTGGTTAGGCGCTATCGTGATCGATGATGCCGGGTTCGTGGTGCACGAAATACCTCCTGTCCCCCATTTGCAGGTCGGCGTGAGCGTGTACTGCGCCGAAGTTGATCCTGGATTCGAGACCTCGAATCGCTGCACGCTGGAGTGCGACGCCGCAACGAGCGTGGTGTCACCGCGTGGGCCGACAGTGACAGGATACGGCGTCGTCACCGTGACCCAACCACTATCCACGACGGTCGGTGTGGTCCCAACACTGCTCGCAAATAGCGCGGCGCGAGGTGCTGTTCCCGCGGCTCCCGTAACGAAACTCAATGCGACCGTCGTGTCCTTGCCGACGGCGAGCGTCGCGCTCGCCGGCACAACAGTGCAGCTCGCGAGAGGCCACGCACAGGACGGCGCGAACGAGAACTGGGTCGAAACCGTGCCGGTATTGGTTACTGTGAAAGTCTGTGAGCCGTTCGAATAGGCGGGAAGTTCCTTCGTTGCGTTGTCGGGCGTCACTGACACGGCCCATGGTAGTGGCGGAGTGTAGATCGCAGTTGATTGGCCAAGATTCAGCGCGTTGTCAGTGATTGAAGCCGTCAACGTATCGAGTTGTGGGCCAGCTCTCAGTGTGACTGTGCCACTGGACGTGGCGGCCACCGTGCAGCCAGGATGCGTCGTTGACGTGTAGCTGAAGCTAGTCGAGACGTCGACGCCGTTGAGCGTGACGTGCTTTGTACCCGACCTGAGGCTGACGTTGTCGCACCATAGAATCGTGACCGCAAGCGAGAACGTATTGATTGTTCCTCCCGACGGCGTGATAGTGACCGACGGAGGTATGCTGTCTGCGCCGCCGATGAATGGTATCGCAGACGACTGCGCCGTGGGCTGTTGGGCCCTACTTAGCGACGGCAATCCAATGATGCCGAGGACGCTGACGACGAGAGCGGAGAGTGGGCGGAGCAAGATGCGGTGCCGGTGTACGCGACGCATGACGGACTCCACGAAGGGGGCTGTTGATGTCCGCCATAGGCACAACCGATGCCATTTCCCTCACGTCACTAACGCATTGGCCTCATTGCACATCGCAGTGGGACCCAGGCGCCAATGGGCGCCTGCCTAACGCAAACGCATATGCATTTGCACCGGCCTCGACCGTTGCTAACGTACCTACCTATCGAGCGCTTGGTCGGGATCGACTCGCCACTGTGGTATCGCGATGCCCAACCGTCTCATGCGGCGGTAAACTGTCGTGCGATCGATGCCGAGAATCGCCGCCGCCTTGCCAGTGTCCCAATTCACCGAGCAAAGGACTTCCCGCAACTCAGCTCGGCGGCGCTCATCCCATGCGCGCGCCGCAGACGATGCTCCGAGTGTGCCTGAATGCCTACGGACATCCGCGGCGCTTACTATCGGCCCATCTGCGAACGCCATCACGCGGTCGACGGCATGCTTAAGCTCACGCACGTTGCCGGGCCAGTCATTGTCCTGCAACGCGCGCAGCGCGCCGCCCGACCATCTGACGGCGACGCCGTCCGCGCCGACATTCTGGGTGGCAAAGTGTTGAGCAAGCAGCGGGATGTCCTCGATCCGGTCACGCAACGGCGGCACAGCGATCACCACTGCGCCTAGCCGGAAGGCGAGGTCCTCGCGGAATCGCCCCAGGCGCACGAGTCGCTTCACCGACTCGTTGGTTGCTGCGACCAACCGAAAGTCGCTCGCTGAGTCAATATCGGCGCCCACACATCGGAACGAACCCGCGTCAATGGCGCGCAACAATTTGGGCTGCAGCGCCAGCGGCAATGCGCCTATTTCATCGAAGAAGCAGGTGCCGCGATGTGCCTCCATCAATTGGCCAGCCTTCCTGCCCGTTGCACCGGTGAACGCACCCTTTACGTGCCCAAAGAGGGCATCCTCAAACAACGATTCGCCAATGGCTGCAATGTTGAGCGGCACGAAGCGCCCCGTGCGACCGCTCACGGCATGGATCGCTCGCGCGACTAGCTCCTTTCCTGACCCAGTCGGGCCCTCGATGAGGACGGGTAAGGATGTTTGGCCGACCCGCCTCACGAATGCGCGTAGCTCATGCATCACCGGCGTCCGCCCGATGAGCAGCTGTGCCACTGGTCCGTCGTCGGGGGGCATGCCGTAGGGCATGCGTGTCTCTACTGTCGGCATGAGAGTCATGGTTTCACCTTGTTAGCGCGCTCCAGAATCGGGTGTGTGACACTGTCTGCATCTTCGTCCGTCCGTATCACGTGGGGGGTTAGAAAGAGGTAGATCTCCGTGGCCGTCGTTTGGTGGCTCGAGTGGCCGAAGAGTCCGCCCAAGAGCGGAATACTTGAGAGAAAAGGGATGCCACCCTGGGTCACGTCGCGCTCGTCGTCGGTGAAGCCGCCTAACGCCACGGTTTGTCCATCCTTGATGAGCAGCTCAGTCTGGATCGATCGAGTTGATATGACGGGCGCGTCGAATGCTACCTCCTGTGTCGCGTTGTCGATCTCTTGCGTCACCTCTAGGCCGACGTAGCCGTCGGGACTGATCGTTGGCAGAACTGTCAGCTTCGTACCGACATCCTTGTACTGCACCACCTGGTCAACGGACGCATTGTCCGTTGGTAGCGTGCGCGACAATTGCACGAACGGACGTTGGCTGCCCACGTTGATCGTCGCGGCTTGGTTGTTCGCAGCGATCAAGATCGGCTTGCTCAGAATGCGCACGTCGCCGCGCTCGGCCGCGGCAGTGAGTGTCGCGTCGATGTTCAGGCCCGTGAAGTTCATCGCATGCAGCACGAAATCGGTGAGTCCTGCTCCGGTCTGCGATCCATTTATTACGGTCGAGCCGCCGTTGACCTTTGTGGGCGGCAGCGTTGCATCGACGCCGAACTGCAGGCTGTTCGTTCGCTCGACCTCGGCGATGATTACCTCGATCAGGACCTGCAGCGGACGCGTGTCGAGCTCCCTAACGGCGGACGTGATCAGGTCGAAATCGTTCTGACTCGCGCGAATGAACAGACTGTTGCTCCGCGGGTCGGGAACGATCGTCACGTCGCCGCTGAACGAAGCGTTGTGGGCCGCTGGGACGGAGCTGGAGACAGGCGCGTTAGGCCCCGGGGTCGTAATCGGCGACGCGGCAGGCTGCATCTGCCCCGCCTGCAGCTGTTGGTCGAGCGTCGCCGGACGAGTGCTCCCGATGTCGCCGAGGGAACTGGCGCGACCAAACAGTGCGTTCACGGTCGCGGCGACGTCCGCGGCTCGGGCATGTCGCAGGTGAATGATGAACAGCTGCACCTCTCCCGGCGCACCGGTGCGGCCGTTAGGCGCGACCGTTGGCGGCGGTGGGACGGCGGGCGGCGCCTTGACTTGCACCCGATACATCGCCGAGTCGCGCACCAGCTCGAGATTCTGGCTCGACAGAATGCCCTCGAGCAATCCGCGAACGGCATCGCGCGCAACTGGCGTCGGCGTTTCGAGCGTGACGCGCGCGCCAGGAACAGTGCTGCCGAATCCCACCGGTTTGTCGAGATACGGGGCGAGCGCTTCCACGGCGGCTCGCACGTCGGCATCGACGAGATGCACGCTCACGCTGTCGTGTCGCAGCACGACCGCCGAGTCGTGCGCTTGTGCTCGCGCGTCGGGAGGTCCCGCAACAATGAGAGCGAGCGCGAGAGCAACGGCGACGTGTCTCATGGCCACGTCCGTTTGACAGTGAGATGCCACGTGGTATCCATGCCGGTAACTGTCGCCGTGGTGGCCGTGATGTCGCTGACGCGCAGGCTGGCGACGGTTTGGCCGGGACGCAGAACGGTGCTGCCGTCGCGGCCAGGAATTCCATCGATCAGCGCGCGCCACGGCGGCCCGACGATGCCGACGAGGACTAACGAAGGGCGAGGCGCGGCCGCTTGAGCTGCGGCACGTGCTGCAACCGTGTCCGGCGCTCCGTACGCAACCGTCGCGGGCTTGCGATCGAGTCGGAATGGATCAGCGCTCGTGATTCGATCTGCGAGAATAGCGAGCGAGTCGCGCTCCAACGCGGGAGCGGCCGGCGATACTGGCCAGATCGCAGGCGCGGCTGCTTGAGCCGGACGCACTACGTTGCGCCACGTGCGCATGCCGGCGAGCACCGCAACGGTAGAAACGACCCACGCTAGACGCTCGAACCAAAGTGCTTTCATCGCCCGGCACCCATGTCGTTCACGGGTTGCCACAACGCGTCGATCATAAGGTCTGCGTGCAAGACCTCGGGGCGTTGCGCAGGAGCCGCTGGGTCGCCGGCCTGTACGTCGAGCGACCGCACATTGAGCGTGCACGGACCGCGGTCGAGCGCCGCCAAGAAGGTCGCGAGGCCCTGGACGTCACCGGTGACGCTCAGCCGCACGTGTATCGGTACGAACGGCTCGGGCCCAACGGAGTCGGTGCGGAGATCGAGTGCACCAAGCGTCATTGCGGCATCGGTCGCGGCGCGCGTCACAAGGGCGGCGAGCGCTGCGCTCGCGGCGGCCGGCGAGTCTTCCGACAGCCACGTCGGCGCAAGCGCGGTGAGGCGAGCTCTCCGCGCGTGCAGCGAATCGTGGATCGCGCGCGCATTGAGTGCGAGAACGCGGTCGCGCGCCGCCGCCGCATTGATCGACTGCGCTGACGCAATCACATCCGCTTGCCAGCGCCGCCACGCGGGAAGCGCACGCCCCACAACCAAGAGTCCGCCGATCGATGCAACGCCGACGAGCAGCGCGCGGCGATCGCGAGTAGAGATTGCCGCTATGAACGTGGGTTTCATCGCGTCGCCTCTGGTACGATATGAAAGCGCACGGTGACGCGATCCAGCGGTTTGCCTGCCGCCGTCTCGCGCGTCACTGGCCCGACGATCTCGGGCGACGCGATTCCCGGCACGCGCTCGACCGCGTCGACTAACGCTGACGCACGCGGCCCAACAGCGACGATGTTGCCGGCACCGGCGCTATCGAGCTGCAAGGCAAGGAGAGCGCATCCGTCGGGCAGTGCGCGCGTGAGCTGGGCTAATAGCACAGTGATGGATCGGCGCGACTGCGTGAACGAAGCGACCGTGCTCAAGTCCGCCGTGACGGATGCGAGATCACGCGCATCGCGCTCGACGCCGCGAACCCGCGTGCGCACAGCGGCCGCTCGCGCGTTCGCCGAGCGCGTCACCTGCCATGAGGCGAGGCCCGGCATGGCGAGCGCCGCAACGATCGCTATCACGCACACCGTTCCTGAAATAGCCAGGCGCCGCCGGGATGGCTCTCGCGTTAGGCGTATGGCAGATCCACGGAGCGCGATGGGCTCGGCGCGCGGCGTACCGGCGGCGCCCGCGGCGTCCATGAACTGTTCCGCGCGACCTGTAAGCGCACGGAAGGGAGGAGCGAACGATGGCAACGCATCCGACGTCCCGACACCCGACGCAGAGCGAACGACGGCAGGGCATCCATCGACGTACGTGATGGCGAGGCTAACGTCATCATCGCTCCACGTGATCGTCGCGGCGGACGTCGCAAAACGCAGCGCGATAGCCGTCGCCGTCACCATCTGCAGCTGGAGGCCGACCGACGCGCACACGTCGATGACCGATCGTACCACCGGTTCCTCGAATGCGGCGACCCATGCGCTCGTTGGGGAGGTTGCCCTGGCGGCGGAAAACAAAAGCGGCACGCCGTTCTTGAGAAAGAATCGCGAGGCGTGTTCGCGAACGACCGCGGCGAGCGCAGCCGGCTGCGCAAGCGGCGGCAGGTCCGATACGAGCTTGAGCTGCGCGGCGCGAGGACCGATGGCCGCCGTCACGGTCGGCTTACGCAACCGCGACCGCGGGCGCTCGGCCAGCAACGCCTCGAGTGTGCGCGCCAGAGGCTCATCGTCCGAGCGCGCCCGCACCGCCGTCCAGCGAATCGTTTCGCCAACGAGTAATACCGCGCTCACGCGGCGACGACCGATGCCTAACCCGAGGCGAGGACGGAGCGCGATCATGGGATCCACGTCCGGCGGCGTATGATTGCGGCGCGGTCACCGGCGCGCACGAGCTCGAGCTCGAGTGCAACCGTGACCGGCGGCGAACCGGCGGTGCCCCGCGCCGTGAGAATCCACGCATCGGGCTCCGACGTCGTCAGTCGCACCAGATCCGGATAGTCGGCCAACATTGCAGCGCGGGCCGCCGGCGAGAGCTCGGCGCTCAAAGCGAGCAGATCGGAAATCGGGACGCCGCTCGCACGATGGTCGGCCACGCGCGCGACGGCTTCTCCTGTGAATCCTGGCAACGCCGCCACCACCGCGAGCGGAGCGCGGTCAAGCACGATACGAAACGGCTCGACGCCCAACACGGAATCGAGACCCGTTAGCCGCTCGAAGCCGCGCGCGCGCGCGAGCTCGCGCACGTCGGCAAGTGCGGCATTGCGCGGCGGCTTGCGTTGTTGCGCCAGGTACCACGACCCCTCCGCGCCGCCGGGCCGAGGTACGTCGTCGGGGTCGCGCCAATCGAGAATGGCGTCGGCGAGCGAGTCAGCGGCGGCCGGCGCGTTGCCTAACGCTACGAACAGGCGCACGAGCATGCTGTCGTCGGCCGTGTTGACGTCGATTGTGGTGCCCGCCGGTAGAAGCGTGCGCGCGCACGGTAGATCCCGCATGAGAGCAGATGTGGCGACTGCCGTGTCGAGGCCGGCCCACGACTGTCGAACGACGTCGGCCGTCGCGGAACTGTCGCCGCGGCCGTGCGCGAGCGCGTCGCCGATCGCGGCCTCGGCCCCGTCGGAACTGCCGCTCCATCACCCCGAGCGCCGCGGCACACCAGCGCATCTTCTGATCGCTCGTCCGCCAGTGGGTCACCCGGCGGGTGCGGGCCTCGAGGCGGCTCATGACACTCTCGATGAGATTAGTGGTCTTGAAGCTCACGCCTAACTCAGGGAACACGTTGAGGCGGTGCAGCGTCAGCGTCTCGTCGAGCCCCTCGGCCAGGCTGTCGGCGGCCGATTCGTTGCGCAGGCGGAGCTCGCGATGGAGCCGCTCTAACGCTCGTTTCGCGTCCCCGTACGTGGGGTGCGCGTAGGCCGCCTGGAGCTTCCGCCGCCACGCCGGCTGCTCGTGCTTGGGCAGATAGCTCACGACGTTCTCGCGCTTGTGCCACTGGCACCGCTGAATGGGCACGTCGCCCAAGACCGCGCGCACGGCGGCGTGCACCCCCTTTGATCCGTCGAGGACCACCAAGAGCCGCTGGTCGAGCGGGAAGCCGCGCTCCCCGAGCGCGCGCAGGAAGGCCGCAATGACGCGCTTGTTTTCGCTCGCCGTCTGCACGAGCCCCAGGATGCGTTTCTCGCCGGTCGCGGTCACGCCTAACGCCACGACGAGGGCATCGCCGGCGAAGGCCTTGCCATCGAGGATCAACGCCGCCCACTCGGCATCGTCCAGCCGGCGCTCCTGCAGCCGGCGCAGCTCCTGCGCACTCGCGCGGATAAAGCGACGCGACACGCTCGACCGCGCGAGCCCGAACGCCTCGGGCACCGCTTCCGCCGCGGCCTCGTACTCCCGGCACGAGATGCCGCCTAACACTCGGCGAAAGAGGCCCACATCGCCGGCGCGGGGCGTCTGGAGCGTGGCATATGTCGCCAGCGGGACTTCACACTGCGCTCGGCGATCGCGGACGCGGGGCACCTGGATCGCGAGCTTCTGGTCGGCGAGTGTGTAAGTACACCCGAATTTGGGTGTTCTTCTACATGAATCTGACTCTTCTCATCGACGCAGAGCATGAGCGCCTTCGTCGGCGGATGGAGATAGAGGCCGACGATGTCGCGCACCTTCTCGACAAAAAACGGATCCGGCGAAATCTTGAAGGTCCGCGTCCGGTGGGGCTGGACGCCAAAGAGCGTGAAATAGCGATGGACGCTGCTCTTGCTGATGCGACTCTCGTCGGCCGTATCGCGAACCGTCCAGTGCGTCGCGTGCGCGGGTTTCGTCTGCACGACGGTCTTGAGCATGCGGGCCACCGCCTCATCCGCGTGCGTCCGCGGCCGTCCCGATCGTGGCGCGTGATAGAGGCCGGCCAGGCCGTGGGCGCGATAGCGCTTCCGCCAGAGCGACACGAGCGGCACGCTCACGCCGAACCGGCGCGCGATCGCCGTGTTCGAGTCGCCGGCCGCCGAGCGCAGCACGATCTGCGCGCGGCGCACCAGGCTGTGGGCGAGGGCGCGTGAATGGGCTAACGCGCTCAGTTGGGCGTGTTCCGTCTCGCGGTACCGAGGCCTCCACAAGAATCTCGTGCGCGCCTATACGATGTTTGCGTTGGCCAATCTCTACTTGGTGCGGCGGCCGCTCCTGCCGCGCGGGGCGACGCCGTGCCTCACCTAACGCGACGCGGCGACGGAGCGGGCTTTGGCAGCGTGATGCCACCAACCGCTGGGGGACATCGGCCGGCGCACCGACCACCGATCGCCGCCCTGAGTGCCTAACGACATGCCGATCAATACGGAATACTCGTCTTATTCATCCTGTGCAGAGCTTTCCTAGTGGGCCGGCGCCCCATTGGATCTGATGGAAGAATTCGTGATCGAAGTTCTCATAGGTCCAGTCCGAATTCGGGAAGCAAAATGGTTCCCCAAGGAGCGTAAACGCCCTGTCGCAACTTACCACGCTCTGTTCGACGATCTGGTCAATAGTGCTGCCTGACCCACCTCCCGAGCAGACTCGGATCGTCGTATGTCCAGTCTCGTGAATATCGCTGAACGCCGACTGCCTCGCTATAGGCCCGCCAAACCTGACTCAACTCGTCGAATAACATCTCTCAACGCGTCATCAAACCATTTTGTTGTTTCCGCTACGCTTACCGGCTGTTGGCTACTACCGTCTATCGGAAACTCGAGTACGTCCACTAACGTCGCTTCCTTCCAGAAATAAATTGCTACTTCCGTAGTACTCGATGCGGGAGAATCCAGCGCTTGCGGTTCGATAAGCTCGGCGCGCACACCTAGCGCCAGCAACTCGGCTCGCCGGTCCTCCAGAGCCTTCTGTACGTGCGTCACGATGGCCAACGCTCTCTGTGGCTGCGTCATGGTTTGTCGATGGTCGGATGTTGGACCCAAGGGTCCGGGAACCGCCGCTTCCCGCCGTACTTGCCGATGTGCGTTTGATGTTGGTGAACTACGTCGCCGTTCCGTTCGACCTGGTGCGTTACCGAGCGAGTTGCGCCCTTTGCATCACGCTCAATGATATGCCGAGAAGTAGCACCATCCGCGCCCGGATTCTTTCGCGTGACCTCCGTAGTCGTAGTTGTCTCGGACGACTCATCGGCAACAGTCAGTGCATCCGCGGCGTCGCTTGCCGCTGCAGCGTCACCGACGGCTGCAACTGGAACGTGTGCGGACGGCAGCACCATCGCAACCTTGCCAAGAAGCCAACCGGTTCCACCCATTTCCGGCGGCGCAGTGCAGCTAGGATTAGACGCGCAATTGAAACCTTCCTCCTCTCGGCTCACAAAAAGCGCCAACGCAGCAGCAGCCCGTGGATACTTGATCGTGAATTCGATACTCGCGGCAATCACGCATTGAGGACAGAGACCGAGTGGGTCGGAATAGTTTGCAGGATCGCCATTGCCATATCCGTACGTGTTAAGGCCGCCAACTAGTCCGAGCGGATCCTCCTGCGTGAAGCGTCCAGCCACTGGATCGTAATAGCGGTTCCGCATGTACTGCGTGCCGGCGTCTGTAGTGGACATCGACGTGAGGGATCCGAACCAACTCGGGGCCTCCATCGGAGCGACGTACCGCCGGTATGCGCTACTATTTCGAGCTGGCCAGAGAATAGTCGCTGTGCTGTTGTCATAGGTAAACGTGACACTGCGGTTAAAAAACAGCCCGCCATCATCTGGCACACCTTTCCAACTGTACATGGGATACAAACCAATCGTCGGAAATGGAACGGGGTCCTGACCGAACATGAAGCGTCTGATGGCAACCGGCTGATCCATTCCCTCGACGTGCAGATACCACACGCGACCGTAGTAGGGTAGGTATCCCTTGGGCAAACTGTCCGGGTCCTGTCCGCACTGAGGTGGATGTGAGCAGCCGCATTGGCATACCTTAGCGTACCAGGCCGTGTCGACTTCGAGGGAATCTCCTTGCACCGCATCGCCGCCGGGATAGTGGATCTCCCACGAGACTTGGTTGCCATCCCACACGAAACGCGTGATCGTGCCATCGGCGACACCGGAGGAATCCCTCCGCGAGCGCACCAGCACCCGTCGCCCTAGCGCGTCATAGCGAGTCTCTTCGAAGGTGCCGAGAGCTTGCGTGTACACGCAGATCGTATCGCCATTCGAGCGTACGTCTGACACTGCTAGTCGTTGGTCCGCCGTGTAGTAGCTGGCCGTTGTACGCGCGACGAGTGCGCCGTTGCAACCATCACGCACTGGATAGGGAGCCTGCTGCATCTCGTGCAGGACGTTGCCTGCCGCGTCGTACACGACAGAGTCGATCTGCACGCCTGAGCCTTCGGCGAGAGAGCGGCGCTGGCGCCCCGACGACGACGTGTAGGCATACGTGCCAGGGGTTCCGTATGTCACCCCGGACGAGTTAGACGAAACAGTGGACAGTCGAGCTAGCGGATCGGCCGTCCACGACTCCTGGAGGAATGAGCTTGTTCCGTAGACGCACTTCCCGTTCAGGCGGGC
>DASUHB010000070.1 GCA_036273715.1 Gemmatimonadaceae bacterium | reverse complement strand
CGGCCAACCGGCGCTAACGACTAACGAAAGGATCGCGCGCACCTGAAGATGAGATGCGCGGCCGCGACGGCACGCCCATCACGGCGAGCTCGGCCATCGCCATGCCTAACCCGGTGAAGTGGCCGTGTTTCAAAGCCATCGCCGCACCGACATCTTGTACGAGCCGTACTCGAGCGGAAACCGCTCGATCAAGTATCGCTCCTCGCGCAACAGCTCAAGCGGGAACACACGTCAACCGAACCGCTTCCTCGCCAATGCGATCGCTGGCGACGATGCGGAGCGGCGGCCGCGCGCCGGCAAAGTACGGCTTGCCTGCGCCAAGGACCAACGGACGAAAATAAAGACGATATTCGTCGATGAGACCGAGTTCGGTTAGGCTCGCCGCCAGGGTGGGTCCCGCGACGTCGATTTCACCTTCGACGTCCGCTTTCAGCCTGCGAACGAACGCGTCGACGTTCGCCGCGATGAGTGTGGCGTTCGCGCCGACCGATTTCAGCGTGCGCGAGACGACCCATTTCGGCTTGGCCCGCCATGCCGCCGCGAAGTCGTGGTCGACCGCATCCCAGTCCGGGCGATCGTCGTCCCAGTAGCGCATGATCTCGTACATCCGTCGACCGTACAAGGAGCCGGCGAGGCCGCGCATGTGATCGTTGAAATGATGGGACAGTTCGACCCCGGGCGGAGGGAATTCCAGCCGGTCCGTGACGCCATCGACGTAGCCGTCGAGGGACTGCATCATGCCGAAGACCAGCTTGCCCATGTCCTCACCCATCCGCATGTGTGAAGTTGTCAGTGTCGCCAGCAAAGTGTACGCGCGTGATTTCGGCGACCAGCACGATGCTCGGCTCGAGAGAAACCTGCAATGCCGCACGCGGCAAGGCGCGCGCGACTACGGGTGGATCACCTCGTGTCGCTCCAACATACTGATGAACTGCTCGATTTTCTTCGCGCGCGTTTCCGCTCGCTTCGCCGTCTGGATCCGGAACAGAATGGCGTATCGGTTCGCGCTGTTCAGGGTCGCGAAAAACGCCTTCGCCTTCGGGTGCGCGTCGAGCGCGCGCTGAAGGTCGTCCGGCACGCCGGCGGTGCGATGCGAATCGTACGCGGAGTGCCACTGACCGTGCGCCTTCGCGCGGTCCACAGCCTCGAGACCGGGTGACTGCATGCGGCCGCTCTCGACGAGACGCTGCACTTTCTCACGGTTGATCTTCGACCAGATGCTCCGCTTGCCGCGCGGCGTGAACTTCTGGAGCCACGTCGCCTCATCGAACGTCTTCTTTTGCCCGTCGATCCAGCCGTAACACAGTGCGACGTCGAGCGCCTCGGCGTACGACACCGATTTGACCTTCGACCTTGCCTTGGCAATCCGCAGCCACAATCCCGCGGACTTGGCGTGCTGCTTGGCGAGCCATGCTTCCCATGCCGCGTCGTCCTTGAACAGGCGCACGGGCAGCTCGTCGGATTTGCGGTTGGTCATGGCGAGGAAGTTAGCATGCCGTTCGTAGCGAGTGACCACGCGCCGAAAGTTAGGTAGCCAGGCGAAACCGCACAGCGCGGAATCCCCGGATTGCACAAAGTGCTTGCTTCGGCGGCTCTCGCCGCGAACATTAGTGCCCCAAGGCCGTCCCGCTCGTTGACCGGCACACCGCCGCCGCCAGACCCGCCCCGGGTCCAGGCGATCTCGCCCCCGCACGCCTAACCATGATGAAACCCAAAGAACTCACCATCCGCGGGCTCGTGCTCGGTGTGCTCATCACCACGCTCTTCACCGCCGCCAACGTCTACCTCGGCCTCAAGGTCGGGCTCACTTTCGCCTCGTCCATTCCCGCCGCCGTCATCTCGATGGCGGTGCTGAGCGTCGTCAAGGATTCCACGATCCTCGAAAACAACATCGTCCAGACCGTCGCCTCCGCGGCCGGAACACTCTCCGCCATCATCTTCGTCTTGCCCGGCCTCGTCATCGTCGGGTGGTGGACCGGATTCCCCTTCTGGGAGTCCTTTTTCATCTGCCTGAGCGGCGGCGTCCTGGGCGTGCTCTTTACTATCCCGCTGCGCCGCGCACTCGTCACCAACTCCGACCTGCCCTACCCCGAAGGCGTTGCCGCCGCCGAAGTGCTCAAAGTCGGATCGGGCACCCGCGGTGAAGTCAAAGACGATACCGGCGAAGCCCGCGAGGGACTCGTCGCCGTCATCCTGGGCTCGGTCACCTCGGCGGGACTCGCGATCCTGACCGGCACGCGCATCGTGGCCGGCGGCCTCACGGGATACGTATCGTTAGGCACGAACGCCGCCAGCGGGTACGACTTCGCATGGTCGCTCGCGCTCCTCGGCGCCGGACAGCTCGTGGGACTCTCGGTCGGCATGGCCATGCTCGTCGGACAAATCATCTCCTGGGTCATCGCCGTCCCCATACTCACCGCCATGCAACACGCGCCGGCGGGCATGAGCATCGCCGATCACACAAGCGCTATCTGGCGAACACAAGTGCGATTCCTGGGCGCCGGCACCATCGGCATCGCGGCCATCTACACGCTCGCTCGGTTGGCGCGTCCCGTCGTCGCCGGTCTCGTCAGCACACTGTCCGCATCGAAAGCCGCACGCACCACCGACGACCGCGATCGCGACCTCTCTCCCCCGTGGATCATGGCGCTCGCCGCGGTCTGCGCCGTGATCGCCGGATGGCTCGCGTTCTCGTTCGCACGCTCCACGGTGCTCGCGCACGACGCGGTGTTGCTCACCGTCATCTCGGTGCCGTTCGTCATCATCGTCGGCTTCATCATCGCCGGCATCTGCGGCTACATGGCCGGCCTCATCGGCGCGTCCAACAGCCCGATCTCCGGCGTCGGCATCCTCTCGATCGTCGTGTGCGCATCGATCTTCGCCGTCGCTGTTAGGCCGTCGGCGGATGCGCGGCCCGCGCTCATCGCGATCTCGCTGTTCGTCACCGCTATTGTTTTTGCCTGCGCGACGATCTCCAACGACAACCTGCAAGACCTGAAGACCGGCCAGTTGGTCGGCGCCTCGCCGATGCGCCAGCAGATCGCGCTCATTGTCGGTGTCGGCGCCGGCGCCGGCGTCGTCCCGTGGGTACTGAATCTCCTCGCCAAGGCGTACGGATTCGCGGGCGCGGCAAACGTGGGCGTGCTCGCACACAACCCGCTTCCCGCCCCCCAGGCCACGCTCATCTCCGCGCTCGCAACCGGCGTCATTGGCGGACACCTCGACTGGAACATGATCGGCATCGGTGCGCTCGTCGGCATCGCACTCATAATCCTCGATGAAGTTCTCGGCGTGATGCACAAACTGCGCATCCCGCCGCTGGCGGTTGGTATCGGCATCTATCTTCCGATGTCGGCGACGTTCGCAGTCATCATCGGCGCCATTCTGTCGCACTGGTACGAGCGCCGCGCGCGCCACATGCCCGACCCCGAGCGCGCGCAGCGATTGGGGACGCTCGTGGCGTCGGGACTGATCGTGGGCGAGAGCGTGTGGGGCGTGATCAATGCCGGCCTCATCGTTGCGCTCGCCACCGAGGCGCCGATCGCGCTCGTACCCGAATCGTTCAAGCCGGCGCCGTGGTTGGGCGTGCTGGCATTCATCGGCATCGTCATCTTCCTCTATCGATGGATGCTCAAACGCTCCACGACAGCCCCGCAAGCGGCGCAACGTGCCAACGCCGCGTAGATCGAACGATCCCGGACGCGTTTTGCCCGGGTCCACGTTAGGCTCCAGGTAACGTCGCACCCGGACGAGCGCCCACTCCGGCGCTAGGCCGACACCGGTACGCGTCGTGCTGTGAATCATCGTCAACCTTTTCCAATCACATGCAGCCGATCGCGTGGGCAACGCGTGCTCCAGGTCGTCAGGCATCACCGGCCTCGCCTAAATGACGGCCATACGAAACCGCGTCATCGATCCGCCACCAAGCCACGCGGCGTCCTAACGCTCACGAGTTTCCCATGAAGACGCACACCACGTATCTCACGTTCAACACGAAACGCCGGCAAGAAATCATCGACATCACCGATGAAGTCGAACAGTGTCGCGCCGCCGCCGGCATCGCCGATGGCTTCGTACTCGTGTCCGCGATGCACATCTCGGCGTCTGTGTTCGTGAACGACCACGAGCCGGGGTTGTGGCAAGACATTCTCGCCTGGCTCGAGCAGTCGATCGCACCCTGGGACCCCAAGCGATACCGGCACAACGAGACGGGCGAGGATAATGCAGCGGCGCACCTGCGCTCGCTCGCCATCGGCCACGAGGTGATCGTGCCGGTCACCGGCGGCCGCCTCGACCTCGGCCCGTGGCAGCGCATTTTCTACGGCGAATGGGACGGGCGCCGGCCGAAGCGCATGATCCTCAAGGCCATGGGTGAATAAGGAACGCGCTGGTTAGGCAAGCAGTCCGGTGTACTCGCGCTTGGCGCCCGCGAAGGCGTCATAGAGCCGGCGATGTGCGGACAACGCGTACTCGTCATCGCGGGTGTCGTATTCGCGCACCCAGGCGAGCAGAAACTCCAGCCGCGCATCCTGCTCGCCTTTCGTCGCGTACTTGTGCGGCTCCCACGGGCGCGCGCGGCAGTTGGCCACGCACGCCTCAATGCCGGGATTGAGGAACCGCAGCTCGGACGCATGCGGCAGCGCCACGCCTAACAGCCCGGCATAGCACCCTTCCACAACCCACGCCGGGTTCGCGCCGACGAACTGGCGGATCATCGCCGCGCTATCGTCGACCGGCCGCCTGACGGCCACCTCCTGCCAGGCAAGGCTGTCGAGATCCAGATGCGGGATCCGGAGGTCAGCGGACAGGCGTGCGGCCATGGTCGATTTGCCGGACCCCGCGTTGCCCATGATCACGATGCGATGTGTCACCGTCGCGCCACGCGGACGAAGGGACGGCGCACGACCCCGCCATCAATGGCCATGTGCCACCGCGTGCGCTCGGACACGTCGATCACTCCTGTGGCTTTGCGCCGAGCGCGCAGATCCATCCGCGCGGCGCATCTTCGGCGACCCGAACGTCTGTGAATCCGGCATCGGTGAACAGCGCCTGGTGCTGGCCGACGTCGAGCGCCGCCATGCCCGTGATGCGCCCCAACCGCTCGGCGTACCGGGCGTGCCGACCGCCGTTGTAGAACTCGGCGATGAGCACGAGGCGGCCGCGCGGTTTGAGCACGCGACAGATGTCACGCATGCCGTCGCCTAACGACTGCCACCAGAAATGCGTCTCGACGGCGGTCACCAGGTCGAACGTGTCGCGCGCGAACGGAAGTGCCGACGCCGACGCCTCCTCGATCGAGACCCGCCCCGCCTCGATTGCCTGCCGGTTCGTCCGGCGAGACACGGCGATGCTCGCCGGCGCAACGTCGATGCCGTAGACGTGCCCCTCCGGCGCGCGCACCGCCAGCTTTGCCACCGTCCGTCCACCGCCGCAGCCCACGTCCAGAATGGTGTCGCCCACCCCGATCGATACCTGTTGCAGTCCCCAATCGGTGAGCGCCGAATGCCGCCGATTCATCGACCACACCGAGAGTCGACCGAGCCAGCCGCGCGGGTGGCGGCACTGCGACATCGATTGCCTAACTTTGTCGGGGCGGAACGCGATGACGGGCATGCGATGGGCACCTCGGTTCGTGCCGGTGTCGGCGACACGTCGATTGAACGGCCGCTATTGCTTCATCGTCCGCCTCGGGTCGTCGAGTTTGACGAGGATGCTCTTCGGCGCCACCGCCCGATAGCTCTCGGCGAGCCACGCCTCATAGGTCTCCATCGGCGCATCCCGCGTCGCATCGACATCAGCCGTCACCCACCCGTGCTTCCCCAGACCATACCCGGTCGGCTCGACGTTCGGTAGCTCGAGCGCCTCCGCCGACGACTGCGGAAGCTTGACCGAGAATCGCACGCCTCCTTTCTCGGTGTGCAGAAACAGAAACACCTTTCCGCGCACCTTGAACGCGCGCTCGCCCCACGGAAAATCCTCCGTGGTCTCGGGAAAAGCAAGCGCCGCGGCGCGCAACCGGCCGGCGAGCGATCGAGGGTCCAGTTTGACGTGTGACATGTCTCCTCGCGAGAGTCCGCCTCCAAATTTGCAACGCAGGAGGCCGAGGCACGAGGAACCGAGCCCATCCGTGGCAATTGTCGCATCTTGCAGGCGCTCAGCTTTGCGTCTCGATTACATATGACGGGCGGCCGCATCTGGGTGGCTTGCACCGCCGTATTGAACCGCGGTCACTCGAGAAGCCATCCGGTTCGCACCTCCGATGAGCTCCGTCCGCAACGACCCTCGCCCCGACACGCTCTCCGGCCGCTATCGCATCGAACGCGAAATCGGCGCGGGCGCGATGGCGACGGTCTACCTCGCACGCGACCTCAAGCACGACCGCGACGTCGCCGTCAAGATACTGCGCGCCGACCTCGCGGAGTCCGTTGGGCGCGAACGATTTCTGCGCGAGATCCACCTGGCGGCGAAGCTCGCGCACCCGCACATCCTGCCGCTCTTCGACTCCGGCGAGAGCGACGGCGCGTTGTACTACGTGATGCCTAACGTACAAGGGCACTCGCTGCGCGATCGCCTCGCCGCCCATCGGCAGCTGCCCGTCCCGGATGCCGTCCGCATTGCATCCGAGATTGCAGCGGCGCTCGACCATGCACACCGCCAAGGCATCGTACACCGCGACATCAAGCCCGAAAACATCATGCTGCAAGACGGCCACGCGCTCGTGGCCGATTTCGGCATCGGCAAAGCGCTGAGCGACGTCGCCGGCGATGCGCTCACGCAAGTCGGCACGAGCGTGGGCACACCCGCCTACATGAGCCCGGAACAAGCGGTGGGCGAACCCATCGACGGACGCAGCGACGTGTATTCGCTCGGCTGCGTGCTCTATGAAATGCTCGTCGGCGAGCCGCCGTTCACCGGACCGACGGCTCAGTCAGTGATCGCGAAACGCTTCGTCCAGACGCCCGCCGACGTGACCGCGCTCCGCGACGCGGTCTCGCGTCCCCTCGCGCGCATCGTCCACCGCGCGTTAGCCCGCACGCCGATGGACCGATTCGAGACGGCAGCCGATCTGCGCGACGCGCTGCGCGACAGCATGTCATCGCCGACACGAGCGCAGGGTCGCGCGCCGGCGCAGTCGATCGCGGTACTGCCGTTCGAGAACTTGAGCGCCGAGCAGGGGAGCGACTACCTGGGCGACGGCATTTCCGAGGAAATCATCAACGTCCTAACGCAGATCGATGGGCTTCGCGTCGCAGCGCGTACATCGGCGTTTTCGTTCAAGGGCGCGCGCGACGACCTGCGCACCATTGGCGAGAAGCTGAACGTCGCCACGGTGCTCGAGGGCAGCGTACGCAAAGCAGGAAACCGGCTTCGCGTAACCGCGCAGCTCACCGACGTCGCCGACGGCTATCATCTCTGGTCCGAGCGATACGATCGAGAGCTCGTCGATGTATTCGCCGTGCAGGACGAAATTGCGGCCGCGATCGCAGCCAAACTGCAAGTCACCTTCGACACCACGGCCCCCAAGCATCGCGGGCGCGCAACTCCGGCGCAGGTCGAGGCATTCGAGCTCTTCCTCGAAGCGCGCGCCATCGTTGGCCGGCGCGTCGACCTGCACCGCGCAATCACACTACTCGAGCGCGTCGTGGAGCTGGATCCGACGCACGCCCGCGCCCATGCCGCCATGGCCGAGGCGTGGCGCTTGCTCGCCACCTTCAATCGCGCCCCGGCCGCGATGGCGATTGCGCGCGCCAAGCAGTCGATCGCCGCAGCCCTCGCGATCCAGCCGGATTTGGCCGATGCCCTGGCCGTGCACGCCGTCGTTGCCTTCTCCTTCGACTGGGATGCACAGGCGGCCGTTCGCTCTTGGCAGCGCGCGCTCGAGGTGAGTCCGATGCAATCGGAGGCACGCGTCATGTTCGCGCTCTATGGGCTCATCATGGGGTGTGGAGATATCGAGCGAGCGGCGATCGAGGCGCGACGCGCGCAGCTGGATGATCCGCGCAACCCGACGGTCAGCGCGCTGGCCTCTCAGGTGTACGACATCGCCGGCCAGACGGCGGACGCACTCGCCGCCGCCCAGCAGTCGGTCGAGCTCGAACCGCACTCCATCCTTGGCCTAACGACACTCGCGATGGTCTGCGCCGAAACGGGCGACACGGAGACCGCCGTGCGGCATGCGCAGCGCGCCATCGACATCTCTGCGCGGTCACCATTGGTGCTGGCGGCTGCATCGTTTGCCGCGGCCGCGCGAGGCGACGTGGGCCGCGCCGACGCCTATTTCCGCGAGATAGTTCTGCGTTCGGAGTACGAGCCGGCGTCGTACTCGGCGCTCACGATGGCCGCGATCGCCGCCGGTCGCTTGGACGACGCCGTCGATTTCGCCGGCCGCAGCGCGGACGCGCACGAGCTACTCGCGGGCTTTGCCCTTTACATGCCGTTGTATGCGCCGCTTCGGGCGCACCCGCGCTTCACCGAAGTCCGCGACCGGCTCACACGCTGAAAGGGCGGCCGTGCATGCGTTATTGTCCTCAGAAGATAGAGATTCCGTTGCCTCATGCAGCCGACCGTTAGACCGCCGCCGCGCCGGGCACCGCGTAATGCAGCGCCACCATTCCGCTCGGATACACGTGCGAATGCGTGAGCGCGAGCGTCGTGCGACTCGATGTCGGCGCCAGCATCGGCACCCCGCCGCCGAGCAACACGGGAACGATCGTCACCTCGACGGCGTCCACCTGGTTGCCCGCGAGCAGCTCGGCGAACAGTTGGCCGCCGCCGAACAGCCAGATCTCGCCGTCGCCGCTTTCGCGCCGCAGTGACGACGCGATCGCGACCGGATCGCTGGACACGACGGTCACGTTGCCGCGCGATTCCGGCGCGAGCGTCCGCGACACGACGAACACGCGCGTGTCCGGCTTCCACGGCATTTCGCCATGCGCGCGAACGAGGTCGTATGTGCGGCGGCCGAGCATGATCGTGTCGACTCGTGCGAAGAGGGCAGCGAAGTCGACGGTATCATCGTTGAGAATCCAGTCGAACCCGTCGTGGGAATCGGCGATGTAGCCGTCGAGGCTCATCGCGATGTTGTAACGCAGGCGGCGCATCTGCGGGCACCGATGCGAAATCCGAGCCGTCAGGTCCGAGCGTCGCCGATTGGCGCGGCCACCACGTCCGGAAGACGACCGTGCTTGAACAGGTCGTACCACATCGCTCGCTGGTCATCGGTGGCAACACCCAACTCGGCGAAGATCGCGCGAGCGAAGTCGACGGCCGCGAGGCCGCTGGCCGTGATTACATGGCGATCGGCAATGACCGGGACATCGACGTAGTACTCACCGCCGGCGTATCCACCTGCGCGCGCGGCCAGATAGCTCCGTGCATTGCTCGTGTGCCGTCGGTCGTCGAGAATGCCCGCGCGGCCCAGCGCGAGCGTGGCGGCGCATATCGCGGCGACGGGCGTGCCGGCGTCCACGAGCTTCGTTAGGAGCGGCTCGAGCGCCACCCGCGGATAGTCGTCGCTCTCCCACAGCGTTCCGCCGGGGAGGATGAGCACCTCGACATCGGTCGGCTCCACCGATGCGATATCGACATCCGGCGTCACCCGGAGGCCGCCCATGGTCATGACCGGCTCGAGCGTGAACCCGACGCTGCGCACCGTGCGTTTGCCCCAGCGGCGCAACTCCGCCAAGGCGTGCGCCGGCTCCCAGTCGGCAAATCCCTCGACGACCATCACGTGAACGGCTGAGTTCGCCGGCATCGATCCCCCTCCGGTGCTCCTGTGGCCTAACGCACGAACCCGACGTGCGCGACGGCGGCCGCGCCCACGACATCCACGAGTGATAAGGCGTGCACCATGGACACGACCTACCTCATCGACACGCGCGATGCCATGGAATCCACCACGATATCGAACGATGTCCGCGGCCGCACTTCTGTGAAAAAGTAATCCTCGGCTGCATCCCATCGCCGGTGCCATGCGTCGAGAAAATCGACAGCTGCGCGCAACGCGAGTCGCTCGTGCCGCGTCGCCGCGGGTGCTTCCACGAGTATCGCGACCTCGACGAGATCCGCAAGCTCTGGAAGAGACGAGTATGCGCCCTCGAGCATGATCAGCGGTACGGCGTCGCGCCGAATAGACCCGGATGCGAACGCGCGCGTCCTTCGAGCAACGCCCTGGCCGCGCGATGCCGGCCATCCATCACCGCACCATCCGCGGCGAGGATGATCGGAAACGCGAGATCCGCCTCGTTCATCAATGCCGCGTGTTCGACGAATCCACGCCACGTGATGGCCTGTCCATCATGGTCGAGTATTTCATCGAGCGCACGAATCTCGCTCAAGGGCACGGAGCGAACGGGCAACGTGCGTGACAGCTCCACGAGCCGCTCGACGTCCCAGGCGAGTCGACCGCGGGGTGAGTTCCGGAAATAGTACTGTTTGCGCATGCCGCATGTCCGATGACGATCACCGTGTGGAATATGACAGGTCGCGGCGCGCCGTGCTGCCCTCTCTAATGATGGCGGCGTGCGGCTCCTCCCGCGGCGTTGGCGTCCGGCGGATGCCCGGTCCTATTTCCTAACGGTTGAGCGAATCAGGCGGCCGTGCGAACGCCCGGCGGACCCACGCCGGCGCCGCACGCAGCGGGGGGCCGCCTAACGGGACATCACCGCTGTCCGGCGCCTGATCGTACGCGCCTAACCGCCGGCCCGTGTCGACGTCGTAGAGCTCGTAATGCGTGGTCACGGCGCCGTGGAGCGGAGCCTGGCTCAGAGCGACCCCGCGGCCACGGTCGAGGAACGCCCACTGCCCGATCGGCAGGTCGATGCCGTGAAAACGGCGTTCCCGCGCGGACGCGCGCACCACGAGCACCAACGGAATCGGATACGACGTGTAGGGATTGGAGTAGAGCGCCAGCCACCCGACGCTCCGGCCATCCAGGCTCACGGCCGGTGCAGCGACACCCACCCGGTCGCTGTCCATGCGCGGAGTGATCGTCACGCCGGAGGATGTGGTGACGCGCAGGCGGCCGGCCGTGTCGACGTCGGCTCGACGATATATGGGTTGGGTCCGGGCCGGCGACGCCGCAAACAAGAGCACCGCGCACGCGATGCTACACCACATCAGTCGCACTGGATCCCGCCCTCCCACCACGCCGCGGCGTGCCGCGGCTGCCTAACGTTGCCGATCGCCGCGGCGTCGAGCGCCGGCGATTACCGTGATGATGGCGCCGTGCTGTCGTGGACGCAACGGAACTGCATCACCCAATAATGCTGGTTGCGCACCACGGTCGTCGAGGAGTTCGCGGTGTTCGTCTCCGTCGAGGAGTTTGCATTGGTCGTCGCGCTGCGCTGGCGGTAGCGCGTCGTCGATTCCGCGGTCGAGTCCGTCGTCGTCTTGGTGTTCGAGTAGTGCGAGATCTCCTTGCCGTCGATGCTCTCGCCCTCATCCACGATGGAATACTTGCCGCCGCACGCCTGGTACATCTGCTTGTACGCATCCTGGCGGCGTTTCTCACGCAGGAGGTCGTCGTCGCGGAACTTGATCACCCCGACGCGATCGGCATCGTTCACCGGCGCATACGCGCCGGCGTGTCCCGGGGCGTTGACCATCGTCGCGCCGCAGGCCGACACCGCGAGCGCGGCGGCAAGCGCGAAAAAACCGGAGCGAGCAGGCATGAACGTCCCCGAAGTGGCTGGTTGGCCTGTCTGTTAGACGCGATCGAATTCCCTACGCAGACGAGTGCCGGACCCAGCGGTAACCGGGGACGATCGCGTGGCGACTCGTGCGCGTGCGCGTCACGCACACGCGCATCGATGACGGGTCCTGCTCGATCTCGCCTACTTGCGGAACACGATGCGGCCGCCCTGGACCACGATGGCGATTTTGCGCATGTCCGACATGGTCTTCAAGGGATCGCCGTCGACGATGATCAGATCGGCGCGCCGCCCGACTTCGATCGTGCCGAACTCGCCATCTTTGCCTAACCACTTGGCGCCGTTGGCCGTCGCCGCCTGCAAGATCGCGGTCTTCGGCACGCCCGCGCTGTCGTAGGCTTCCATCTCATCGAACAGCGAGCCGTCGTCCGTGCCCGCAAGCAGGAACACGCCCATCTGCTGTGCGCGCGCCACGAAGCGCGACATGCGCCGATAGCTGTCCCGCGCTGTCGCGAATTGCGCCAGGCCGAGCGACTTGCGCATGCCGTCGTCGATCCGCTGAATGGACAGCGTCGGATCGAAGCCGACCTTCGAGCGCGCCATCTTCTGAATGAGTGCGGTCACGCGCGGCGAGTCCGGATCGATCTCGTGCCAATCCGATTGCATGCGCGCCACGGGATTCCTGTCGGCAGCGAGCGACTCGTTTTCGCCCTGCGGCTGCTCGTTCGCGGGAAGCAAGTCGGCCCACACCCGAATGTGGTTGAGTCCGTCGATCCCGCAGTCCATGGCGCGGGTCCAACTCGTGTGCACGCCGATGTGGCCGGTGACGCGCAAGCCGACTTTGTGCGCCTCGCGGATGACGGCGCACAGGACCTCCGGCTTGAGCATGAAATACACTTTCAGCAGATCGACACCTTGTGCCTTGAACGCGCGGACGACGGTCGCCGCGCCGACGGTGTCGTCGAGCATCACATCCACCAGCGGGTGGTAGTCGCCGAGGCCGTCGATGAGCGGGCCGGCGGAATAGATGGTGGGGCCGGGGAAGATGCCTAACGCAATCGCCTCCTTGAACGTCATGCTGAGCGAGAGCGGTGCGCCCGGATCCCGGATGGTCGTGATCCCGTGGCTCAGGAGCAGCGGCCCCTGGCCGAAGTCCCAGAAGTGATAGTGGTTGTCCATCAGCGCCGGCATCACGGTGCGGCCGCGCGCGTCGATCACCGGCACGCCGCCGGCACCGTCAGGCTGGCGCCCCCCGATCGACGCGATCTTGCCGCCGCGAATTTCGATCGTCCGATCGGCGACCGGGGCCGCGCCCGTGCCGTCCCAGAGTCGCGCGTGCGTGATGATCATGTCCGGCGCCGACTGCGCCGGGAGCGTGAAGCGCGCCGTGAACGGAATCGGCGCGATGGCGCCGGTCTGGAGGTCGAGACGGTACAATTTGCGACCGGCGCACAGGACGGCGGTCTTCCCGTTGGGCGCGAGCGCGAGCTCCTTGTCGTCGAACGGACTCGCGAAGACGAGGCGCGGTGCGCCGCCGGCAGCGGGCATCGCCATGATCGAGTCCATCGCGTTGACGGACCTGATGTAGTAGAAGGTCTTGCCGTCGGCACTCCACGCCACGGACGATTGATGCCACGGCGTGTCGGTTAGGCGCGTGGCCGCGCGGCTCGGCAGGTCGACTTGGAAGAGATCGGCGCCACCGTAGTGGCCCGACGCGAGCAGCATCTGCTGCCCGTCGGGCGAGAGCGCGAAGCTCCACTCGTGCCAGTTGTGCGTCTCGGTCACCGGCTCGGCCTTCCCCCCGTCGACCGGCACGTGCATCACGTGCGCGTCGAGCTGCTCCGACATCGCGACGAAATAGATCTCGTCGCCTTTCGGTGCGAACTCGCTCTCGAGAATCTGATCGTCGGTGTGATAAAAGGCCGACGCCGTGCCGGTGGCGAGGTTGAGCATGACCAGGTCGTTCCCGTCCCCGCCCTCGTGCGAGAACGCGAGGAACTGTCCGTCGGGCGACCACGCCGGGTGGGAGTCCCAGCTGATGCCGTTAGTCACCTGCCGCGCCTCGCCGCCGTTCGCCGGTACGATCCAGATTTTGCCGAGAATGCTGAGCGCGATCTCGGAACCGTCGGGCGAGACGGCCGGATCGGCGGCGCCATCGGATACGGTGACGACCCGCGTGCGCTGCTGTGCCTGCGACACCGCCGGCAGGGTGGCGCACAACGCAACTGCAAGGATCGGCAGCTGACCGCGGATCCGGCGCATGGTGTTTCCTCGCATGAAGGGAGCTACAAGCACTCGACCAGGAAGTCCTGGACCTCGAGCGCCGTCGGGCAATTCTGCTCGTTTTGCGCTTCGGAGGAAAGGCGGCGCTGGACGTCGGGAGCCGTTGGGCCGCCGGCCGACCTTGGCCCCGTCCATGTTCGGCGCATCGGGGAATTATTGCCTACAAAGTAGGCAAAAACTCTGTGATGACGCGCGAAAGACGACGTGATGGGGCGGAGTTGTTCGCACTCGCTCAATTCGTCGAGGGACTGCGCCCGCCGCCTGCCACGTGTCGAGCCGATTCGCGAACTAGCGACCGTCCTTTATGGCGATCGATCAACGTGATTGGCCGAGCACGTCTAGCGATCGTATGGCGTGGGAAACACCGGTGATCCGGGAGACCACAGCTCGTAGCTGTCAGCGTGATCGTCGAATAACGCCGCGTCGGTTGTGACCCGGATTTCTTCCGTCATGTCAGGCGCGCGATAGGCGTACTGTCGCCGGCCAAGAAGACGCACCTCGATACCAGGAGGCATCAGAGTTGCACTGCGAATCACGTCGTCGAGACGATCGAGGTCGAGCGCCGCTGGCGTTCGGACGGGCACCTCCAGCACGTCGGCAGCGAGAAGGTCCAGATCGAGACCAGTACGCTCACGATTCAATTCATCAACCTGGCTGGTGATACTTGTCGCGAGACGTTGCCTTTCGTGCTTGTTTGGCGGCGGCGTCTGAAGCACGGTAGCCGTGATAGTGCGTGGCAACTGTGCGAGGATCGGCTGGAGACGCCCCACGACTGATTCGAACAACTTGATACGTTTCCGTAACGCGAGGTAGACGTCGGCCTCTACAGTATCCGCGTAGTGCAGATTCACGATGCGAACCGTTTGATGTCTTTGACCCACGCGATCGATGCGGCCGATTCGTTGCTCGACACGCATAGGATTCCACGGCATGTCGTAATTCACGAGCGCGCCGCAGAATTGGAAGTTGAGACCTTCAGCGGCAGCGTCGGTGCACAACAGGATGTTGGCACGTTGCTCTCGAAAACGGCGTTTCACTTCGTCGCGCGACACCGACTGCCATTGCCCATCGGTCCCCAGCACTTCTCCCCCGCGCCCCGAAAAGCAGAGGAGCGAGGTGGCGTCGTTGGATGCGAGATGGCCACGCAGAAAGTCCATGGTGTCAGTGAACTGCGTGAACACCATCGCCTGCGCGTACCCGTCGTCCTGCAGTGCAGCCAGCACGTCCAACAGGCGCTGCGCCTTGGTGTCCAGCGGCAAGTTCGCCACTCGCCGTAGCAGCGTGTCAATGGCTTGGCGTTCCTCGTTGCGCAGCGCCCGACGCTCCAACGTGAGTGCCTCCTCGGCGTCCATCACGTCGTCTCTGGTCTCATCGTCCGACGCGTCATCTTCGCCAGCCAACCGGTTGCCATGCGCATCCCTTCGGCGCGAAAGCGCTTCGAGCCGAGCCTCGAGCGTATCGCGAAGAGCGCGAAAGCTGCTCGCGAGGCGACGCCGATACACGGTCATCACGAACCCAACCGCATTCCTGTCGTTTGTCGCCGCGCGATTGTACGTGGTCGAGATGTACTCCTCCACGGAGTCGTATACAGCGCGTTCGTCCGCCGTCAGGTCGATGAATTCGTCTCGTACTTCGCGAGCGGCGATCGGCGTATCGATACGCCCGGCTTCGTAGTAGCGCCGTAACAGGTCGCGAGTGTTTCGCGACACAAGTCGTGATACGGGTGTCGTGACGCGCATGAGGCGGACCGCGGCGTCGCGGTCATCGGCGCTCAGCGTGCGGCGCGGAATGCTCGAATCATCCCGCAGTGCAGCGAGGATGCGCCGCGCCCGCACGCGGCCCGCGACGCCGATACGAGTCAAGGCCTCTGGGCTCGTTTCTCCATATTCGCGCTCGACCGCACGGAACCTCGCTGCCAACTCGTCGAGGTCGTCGTGCGATAGCGCAGGTTTCGCCGTCAGGTCGAAGAACCGAAGAAAGGCGTTCTGATCCCAACCGGCTGGAAGGCCGAGAAGGTCGAGGAGGTCCCAGAGCTCTACAGGGTGCACTTGCATTGGCGTGGCGGTGAGGAGCACGAGACCCTTCGTGCGACTTCGCAGCCGCCGCATGAGGCGGAGCAGCGCGTTAGGCCCCTCTTCGCCGATCGAACCGGCACCCTTGCGCCGCGCGTGGTGTGCTTCATCGAGCACGACGAGGTCCCACGGTTCGGCCTCCACGCAAAGCTCTTTCTCGCGGTCTCGTCGACGCATGAGTTGGCTCGACGCGATGACGGCCGGCTGACGGTGCCAGTCTGCTCTCCCCACAACGCTCGGTTCGACCCCGCGCATGGCCGGCGACGCGCACCAAGTTAGGCATCCATCGTCGTATACCGGCCAGTTGAGATTGAACTTCTCGCGAAGCTCCACTTGCCATTGCGCCATCACCGCGGCTGGCGTAAGCACGAGAATGCGCCGAGCGCGACCGGCCAGCCACATCTGCCGGAGCAGCATGCCAGCCTCGATCGTCTTGCCGAGTCCGACTTCGTCGGCAAT